>DATNEW010000030.1 GCA_035606695.1 Gemmatimonadaceae bacterium | reverse complement strand
ACTTCAAATGGAATGATGCCGCCGCGCTTCGTCGCGTAGCGGTATGCGAGAGGAGAGAGGAGCGAACGCGTCGCGTTCGCGACTTCAAATGGAATGATGCCGCCGCGCTTCGTCGCGTAGCGGCCAAGCGCGGCGGTATCGTCTAGGGGACTAGGACGGGGCCCTCTCAAGGCCCAAACACGGGTTCGAATCCCGTTACCGCTATCCAAGTTGTACGCAGGTTGTACGCAGGTTGTACGCAGGTTGCAGTAGGACTGGAAAGGCCAGCAAGACGGCCCGTTCGTCTATCGGTTAGGACGGCACCCTTTCACGGTGCAGAGAGGGGTTCGATTCCCCTACGGGCTATCGTGAAAGTGCAGGCGCAGGGAAGGGCGGTATGGATGGTGTTGGGGGCGTAGCTCAGTTTGGTTAGAGCACTCGACTGTCACTCGAGAGGTCGCGGGTTCGAGCCCCGTCGCTCCCGTGTTGGACAGCTGGACGTGGACGCACATTCGAGCTCTGGTATCTCAGAGCTTTAATCGCCGATCTGAAAGCTGGTTCGTGAGACGTCAAGCACGTTGGACGGCAAGCACCTTGAAGCACGTTGAAGCGCGTTGAAGCACCTTGAACGACAGCCGTACAGCGCAGGGCCCTGGTGGTGAAATTGGTAGACACGCCATCTTGAGGGGGTGGTGCCGCAAGGCGTCACGGTTCGAGTCCGTGCCAGGGCATGGTCAGCAAGCGCACCAAACACATCACCAGCATCACGAGTTGCACGGTTACCGGTCGCACGCCGTACTCGTCATTCTGCGCACCACGAACGCACGATCCACGTACGTTGCACGCACGTTGCACCCACGTTCCACGCACGTTCCACGCACGATCTGCCAGCGTAGCTCAGTGGTAGAGCACTCGATTCGTAATCGAGCGGTCGTCGGTTCAATCCCGACCGCTGGCTCTTGAGATCCTTGATTTGATCCGCGACGCATCCACCGGTCGCCCGGACACTCCAACCGCCCCGATCCCGCGAAACGCCGCCGCCGTCGCGGCGTTTTTTTTGACGCGAACCAACTAGAATTCTAGTTGACGCCGCTCCGCAGCGACGGTAGAATCTACTAAATGTCTAGTAGGCTCATCGCCGCGCTCGGCCTCGCGCTCGCTATCGCCGGCACGTTCGGCACGCACCAACTCGACGCACAAACGCCAGTCGCAGCGACCAGCACGCTCTCCGGCACCGTCCACGACGCCACCGGCGCCGCGCTCGCCGACGTCACCATCACGCTCGTCGGCGAGCCACTCTCCACGCGCGCCGACAGCATCGGCCGCTTCACACTCCGCGACGTCCCCGCCGGCCGCCACACCGCGCTCGTTCGCCGGATCGGCTTCCAAAGCGTCGAGTATCGCTGGACCGCCCAATCGGGCCGCGCGCTGCAAGTCGACGTCGCCATGATGCCTGTCACGCGCCAACTCGATCGCGTCGTCGTCGAGGCGCCCGGTAACTCGCGGCGACGCGGAACGTCGAGCATCGGCGGCAGCGTGCGCGACTCGACCGGCGCCCCGGTCCCCAACGCCGACGTGCGACTCCTCGGCGCCGGCCTCTCGACGATCACCGACTCGAGTGGATCCTTTCAGTTCGAGAGCCTCGCCGCCGGGTCGTACATGGTTCGCATCCGCCGACACGGACTGCGGCCGATCACGCACGTGATGCAGATCGTCGACGATGACAATCGCTCGATCGCGTTCAAGATGTTCGGCCTGCCCCGCGGCTCAAATGCAAGCGGCTATGGCAGCGCGGACGCTCCCTTCGACGCATTCGACCATCGCATGCTCGGCGAATCGGGCCGACCGCTACTCGGCCCCGGGGATCTCTTTCGCTACGATCGCGCGTCGCTCGAGTTCGTGCTGCAGCAGTACCGCGATCCGGCGTTCAACATCTCGCGCCGGTCGGCCGAGCAGGGCACGGGATCGACCGACGACGGCGACTGTCTGCTCCTCGACGGCAGGCGTGCCGTGTATCAACCGCTGCGATCGTTCAGCGCCAACGACGTGCAGCTCGTCGAGGTGTTTCGGCCGAACGCGTTCGTCGATGAAACGATGGTCTCGCAGATGGACCTGCTGCGCGAGTGCCGAGGCAGCGCGATGCATCACCCCGCGTACTTCGTGCTCTGGACGCGAAGCGTGCACTGAGCAGGTCGAGCAACTCCGGCCGATCGAACCGCACCGAGCCGCTTCGCGTCCAGAGCGAAGATCATTAGTGTTTGCTCAACGTGAACGTCATGTGCACGTCGCTCGTCGTCGGCCGATAGATGCCGCTCGTGATCGCCGCGTATCCCGAACCCGACGGCGGCGTGATCTCGACGGTGTATGATCCGCCGACGAGCGATTTGAACGAGACGTTCCCGTTGGCGTCGGTCGTAGCGCTGCCGGCGGGAATTGACGTCGACAGCGTATCGCCGGTGATGCCGCCGACACGCGTCAGCTTCACCGTTGCCCCAGCGACGTGAACGAAGCCGCTGGTGTCGGCTCCGCTGAGGACCGCCCCATTGACCGTGATGGCGAGATCGAACGACGCGACGCCCGGCGCGGGCGGCGGCGGCGGGTTCGTCGCCGGCGCGTCGACGACGGTGACAGTCATGGAGTCGGTGTGGCCGTCGATGCTTCCATAGACTTTCGTCGTGCCAAGAGCCCTGGCATACACGAGACCCGTGTCGCTCGTGATGGCAATGCTCGCATCGGCCGAGCGCCACGTCGCGGCCTTTCCGGTCACGACAACGCCCTTCGCGTCGTATGCGGCGATCGTCGGCGTCGAAAAGCGCCCGAGGCCAAGGGTCAACGCGTGCGGCGTGATCGTTACGCTCGCGACGGCGCCGTTCGACGTGCCGGGTGAGCTTGCGGATGTGTCATTGCCGCGCGACGCGGGTGTCGTTGCCGCTATGGTTTGCGGTCCGTCGATCGACGTCGTGGCGGCGTCGCCCGAGCACGCCGTGACGATCGCGGCGGCAACGGCCGCGAGCACAAATTGCAATCGCATCATGCTTCCTCCAACGGTGTGTGCGTTTGTACTTCGTGCACTCTGATACCTGAGTGTGCAACGCGAAGTCACGACGACTTTCATGGTGTGATGCGAAGCTGCGCGCGCGTTCGTGCGGCGAGCGACGCCTCGGGTGACTGGCCGGCGAGCACGTCGCGCGCGACGTCGCTGCGCAGCGCCCTGAATTGCTTCTCGTTGGCGCGTCGATCGATCATGCTCTGGATCGAGAGCGTCGCGACGTCGACCGGAATGCGTTTGGAGACGAGATCGACGAGCGTAACGAGCGCGGTCGCGAGCGTGGGCGGGTCGGCGCTCGCGCCGGCCGGATGCGCCAGTCGCCGCAAATCATTCGCGCTCACGCCGGCGTGCAGCGCACCGGCCGCGGCGCCGAGCAGCGCGAGGTCGTTCGTGCCGTCGAGTGCGCCGCGGGCCGTCTCGATCTCCTGGGCGAGCGACCGCACCGCTCGCACGATCCGATCCGCCTCGGCGCCCTTCAACACGCCCTCGGCGGCCTTGTCGGCGAGTGGCTTGCGCGGAACGCCGAGCGCGCCCACCGAGTCGATCAATTGTTGGAGGAGTGCCCGCGTCGCTGGCGCGAGCGAGGCGGGAAGGGGAGCGTCCTGTGCGCTCGCGCTCGACGCCATCACGACGGCTGCGAGTGCAAGCAATGATAGTTTACTCATGAGCCGCGCACCATGAGGACGGAGTTGGGCGAGCCGAAATCGTCGTCGCCGGCACGCGGCGCCGCCGGATCGGGCGCCACCTTGCCGTCGATGAAGAGCGCGTAGTTGTATCGGCCGAGCGGGAGTCGGACTTCGACCTCCCACACCCGGCCATCGGCGGAGCGGCGCATCGGCAGCCGCGTCGGATTCCAGTGATTGAAGTCGCCGACGACCGACACGGTCGATGCGTTTGGCGCGACGACGCTGAATCGCACGGGCAGAAGCATCGTATTCGCGGCGACCGCCGCCTCAACGCGCGGTCTGCTGCGCGACTGCACGACCGTCGCCGCCGCGCCGCCGATCAATGCGCATGCCAGGCCCGCGGCAATCGCCATCGGAATGCTCAACCGAACGCGAGGCGAAGGCGAACCCGAACGCACAGGCGCGGCTTCACGCGCGACGCGGTCGACAAGCGCATCGCGCCACGCATCGCGCACGCGGGGCTCGTCGCGCAGCAGTCGTGCGCCGCGCGCGAGCAGCGGGGTCAGCTGGCTGTCGTCATCGTGATGTTCACGCATAGCGGTCCTCCTCGAGAAGCGCCTGCAGTCGCTCGCAGGCGCGCTGCACGCGCATCTTCAGCGCTGAGATCTTCATTCCGCTCATCGCCGCCATCTCTTCGTAGCTCAACAACTCGACGTGTTTCAGCAAGAACGCCTCGCGCTGCGGTGCATCGAGCTGGGCGAGCGCCCGCTCGATCGCGTCGCGGAGATGGGCATCGCTATCCGATGCTTCGACATGTGCCCGCGCCACCGCGTCCTCATCCAGCACCACACGCAGCGTGCGACGCTTGCGGTGCAGCAAACTCGTTCGACATCGATTTATGAGAATACTCATGACCCACGTTCGAAAGCTCATCGATGCATCGTAGCCCGCCAACGCCCGGTACGCGCGCGCGAACGCTTCCTGCGTCGCGTCCTCGGCGTCTTCGACCGAGCCGAGCATGCGCGTCGCGTAGCGAAGGCATGCCGGCGCGTGACGGTCGACCAGCGCCGCGAACGCGCGTGCATCGCCCGCTCGCGCGGCACTCACATCCACGGCGTCGCTCATTGGCAACGGGTGATACCCGCGCGCGGTGGCCGGCGTCACAACGGTCAGCGAATGACGAGTAATCCGACGGCGCCGTTGAAATCGTCCACCGTCGACGCGAGGCCCGGCGGCGCGACCCATCGATCGCCGTTGACGCGAACGTTCACATGGTATGTGCCCGCGGGAAGCGCCAACGCCGTCTCCCACACGTCGAGCTTCGTCTCGCGCAGTGCGACGGGTTTCCACCCGTTGAAATCACCAGAGATCTCGACGGTGCGCGCATCGGGCACGCGCATCGTGATGACATATCCGCCGCCCTCCATGCGATCGATCGAGAAGGTCGAGGCGGACGGCCGAACGTGTGGCGGCGACGCGGGCCGCATGAGAGCGGCGGGGGCAACGCGAAGGCCGAGCGTCATGAAGCGCGAAGCGGGAGCCCCAACCCACAACCGAGCGGACTCTCGCCCCGCGCCCGCGATGAGCGACAGTCGCGGCGAGAGCTCGGCGGTCGCGGTGACGCGGCCCCAGAGTGACGCGGCTGCGCCGTCGAGCGCGGGACGATAGCCGAGTCGTCCGTCGAATGAGATGCGCGCGGCCGAACCGCTCAAGCGTGCTTCGATGTCGGCCCATTGCAGCGCATGCGCCGCCGTGCCGCTGTCGCCGAAAAAGACTTGCCGCGTCGTAGGCGTCCACGTTTTTGACAGCGAGTCGTACAGACTGTCAGGGCGGAGCCCTGTATGAAAGGTCGCGGGCCGGGCGCCGATCTTCACGGCATGCGTCTCTGATGCGATCGAGAACGTCATCGACTTCCACTGTTGCCATAGGCCGAGGCGGAGCAGGGGGCGCGCGGCAACGCTGTCGAGCGCCGCCGACCGCTCGACGGCGGCGCCCAGCCACATGCCTCGGCCGTTCGCGGCGGCGCTGATCGCCGACTCGACCGTGCCGAGTCCGCGCATCACACCATGTGCGATCGGGATGTCGTCGAATCGCGACGTCGTCGTGAGACGAAGGACACCGATCGCAGGCGACGCCGCGTTGAATGCAAGACTGCTTTCGTCGGCGCGCAGACTGTTCGCATCGGCCATCGCGGACAGGTCGCCGCGCAAGCCGAACCAGCGGTTGTCGAGACGGAACGCCGGATCGATTCGCGTGCCCGAGCGCCAGCCATCGCCCTCATGCTGCATGGCGACGCCGATCGCGGCGGCGGCGCTCGCCTGTGCGCGGGTGGCGCGGCTTGGAATCGTGAGGAAGATCAGCGAGAGTGCGACGAGCGGGCGCGACACGTTCACGGAGGCAACTCCGGGCGGCAAAGGATGTGGGCCGAGAGACGGCCCCATGTGCATACCTTCGCGTACCCGTGCCGGGTCACGCCGTGGCGTAAGGAAATTGTTCGAAGAATCCGCGGGCTGGTGGACCGCGCGGCGTCGCCCGTACTAGTCGGGCTTGAGCTGCTGATGGCGCAGGAAGTCCATGAATTTCAAGTAGTCGTCGGCCGCGAGATTGAACATCGGCAGGAGTTTCTTGTAGCTGCCGCGCGTACGCTCCAATCCGCGCGCGATGATTTCGCGTGCTTCGCCGCGGCTCAGCTCTCGGCGCAAATACGGCCGGTGTACCGCGTCCCAGAACGTCTCCTCTCCGTCGAGCATGCGCTGCAGCGGATCGGGGCGATCGGCGATCAGCGGGATGCGGCTCCACTGATCCGCGCGCGACGAGCTCTCCAACTGCTCGGCGAAGTGCGCGGGCTCGATTGCATCGCCGGTACTGAGGTGGAAACCGGCGTCGACGACGCCGCGCAATTCGCGCACATTGCCGGGCCACGAGTACGCGCTCATCAATTCGCGCGACGCCGGTGAGAGTGATTTCTCGAACCCGCGAGTCGCGCGCAACTGGTCGAGGTAGAAGCCGGCGATCAATTCCCAGTCGCTGCCGCGCGCGCGCACGGGGGGCACGACCACGTGCAGCGTACGCAATCTATAGTAGAGGTCCAGCCGGAAGGCGCCGCGTTCGACCATCGGCATGAGGTCGCGACTCGTCGCCGTGACCACGCGAACGTCGACGTGTTTGGCCTGTGTTCCGCCGACCGGAACGATCTCGCCTTCGCCGAGGACGCGAAGGAGCATTGCCTGGGCGGGGAGGGTCAGCTCACCGACTTCGTCGAGGAAGATGGTCCCGCCGTTGGCTTCGTCGAACATGCCGCGATGATCGGCGACCGCGCCGGTAAAGCTGCCGCGGCGATGTCCGAAGAGCTCACTCGCAATCAGCTGTCCGTCGTGATACTGCGCACAGTTGATGCTCAGGAATGGCTTGTGACGTCGTTCGCTCAAGAGAAACAGCGCGCGCGCGAACAGCTCTTTGCCGGTGCCGGTTTCGCCGGTGATCAGCACCGGACTGTCCGAGGCGGCAAATCTCGAAACCCGTTCGAGTGCGTCGGCCAGCGACTCGTGGCGGCCGACGATCACCGTGCGGCGGTTGTTCCCCCAGACCTCACTGGCCAGGCGATCGATCTTTCGCGCCAGGCGAATTTGGCAAACGCTCTCGCGTTGTACGTCGACCATCGTTCAGCTCCGCAGGAGAATCCGCGATCGTGGCCGCCGTCGGCTCGACGTGTTCCATGCCGTGGCCAAGACACCTCGAGCGCGTCGATCTCACGCGTGGTCGCGAAGTCATCCCACGGCCCTTCGACAAGATGGCGCCGGGCGTGCCGCAGGCGCCGACCCACAGGTACTCGCTATGCCGTGCTACATCGAAGGAGATAGCGTTCCTGGTCGGTGCGCGACGGATCGGCGGTCAGGGGACCGATGCCCGGCAGGGAAGTCAGGTGCGTCGTTGCGGCGGCAAACAACTCGTGCGCGAAGTCGTCGAGTGACAGGCGTTCGAGCCCCGCGGAGGCGATGGCGGTGATGATGCGCGCGACGTCGGACAACGAGCGCGGTCCCGTGTCTCCGGTCATCGACCGCGCATGATCGCGCCAAAGAGCGTCGAACCTGGCGAGCGTCGCGGCGGCGCGGCGGACGATAGTTTGCAGAACTCTAAACGCGGCGCTCGACAGCGGCGGCGTTCCACGATAGTTGGCGAGGCGTCCGTCCGCCCGCCATTGCGTTGGGTGCTCGACGCCCATGAATCGCAGCAGCCATTCCGGCTCGAACGCGCCGCGCGCGGCAACGATACCGGTATAGTCGGCGATCAGTTCGTCGAGCAGCGCATTGCGCATCGAACCGAACACCCGCCGTGTGAAGTAATGCGCGCTCTCGTGCTCCACGCGAATCACCAGCGAAATCCGACGCCATTCGTCGTCAGATAATCCGAGCGTATGTGCCGGCGTTGCGCTGTACGGCCCGGTGCTCGCCACGATGAACCGGTCCTGATACAGCTCTCGTCTCGGCATCAGACGCTGAAACTCGGCACGCCATGCTGCTTCGCTTACGGCGCTGTCGTCCTGCGTTGCATGCTGCGCCAGCCACTGCTCACGGAGTCGAGCGACGCGACTCCAGTTGTTGTACCCGCCAATGATACATGCGCCCATCGAAGTAGGAACCACCGCAGGCTCGTTATGGTTCGCGAACGAGCGAACGATCCGTTGAAAATCCGCGCGGTGATCGGCCACGATCACACCGATGCGTCCTGCCGCCGTCGCATGCAAGGAAATCGTCAACCCCGACTCGTCCGCGAACGGCGGCGCGTTTGATTCGCGTGGAATCACGCCCCGCCGCGTCGCGGTGAGGTAATCCTCACGCGCGTGCATGCCTTCGACAACCGGAAACTGCAACTGCAGGAAGTGTCGTCGCAACGTCGCACCAGCTCCGTCGCGCATTGCTTCGTCCGCGTAGGTACGCCACGCTTCGACGAACGGTTCATCGGGAAGCGGATACTCACGGTCGGCAGCAAGTGCATCGGCAGCGAAACCAGTTTCACCGTACGCCAACAATTCCTCGGCGACTATGGCATCCGTGCACAGGTCGCGCAAGATGTTTATTCGTTCCGATCGATTCGCGAGCTGCATTAGCGAAGACTCGAGCGAGCGGTCGCGGAATCGCGCCTCATCGCCGTAAGACGTTGCGGCGCGGGCATGTATTCGAATCGACCGTTGTGTACCACCATCGTCACCATCGGGCGATCGCCCAAATCACCCGTCGAGTCAAACGCGAATGTGCCGGTTACTCCGCGCCAGTCATGCAGATGGTGGAGTGCCGTTGCCACGCGGTCGGGAGCCACCGAATGCGCTTGCTTCATTGCCGCAGCGAGCAGATTCACGGCGTCATAACCCAGCGCGGATCCAGCGTCCGGCACCGCGTTGAATCGCCGGCGGAAAGCGGCGTCGAATCGCTCGACCTCGGCGCGCGGCTCGTCAGGATGAAAGACCGACGGCACGATCGTGCCTTCCGCGGCCGCGCCGGCGATGCTCATCAACGCTCCGGTGCCGAGTGCGTCGCCGCCGATGATTGGTACGGTGAGTCCCGAACGACGCGCCGATGTGACGAAGTATGCCGCCGACGGCACCTCGCCGGCGAGGAAAATCGCATCGATACCGAGCGTCTTCCATTCACGCACCGTCGGATCGAACGTGTCGGCCGTCGTCGCCTCGGCGCCGTACGATTCGCGCGCGGCGATCGTCAGCCCGAGATCGACCGCATGCTCCTCGAATGCGTTCGAGAGATCGCGGCCGTATGTGTTGCGAACATATTCGATCGCCACGCGTCGGTAGCCCCGCGCCGCGGCGAAATCAGCCATGCGATGACCGACTGCCTTGTCCGTGAACGTCGCGCGGAACACGCGGCGATATCCGAGCGACGTCAGCTCCGGATCGGTTGCGGCCGGCGCGACCATGACGAGGCCGCCGTTGTCGTAGATGGATGCCGCCGGCACCGAGACGTAGGACTGCAGGTGTCCGATCACCGCGACCACATTCGGGTCTGCGTCGAACTTCTGCGCGACGGCGCGGCCGTCGTCGGCGGATTCATGATCGTCGCTCTTCTCCAGACGAATGTGTCGCCCGTCGATCCCGCCGCTTGCGTTGATCTCGGCCACGGCCATGTCGAGACCATCGCCGAAGCGCAGCTCGCGGCGCGCTTGCCACGGCCACGCGACCCCGATGACCACGTCGCCGCTCGCACGACTCGCTCGATCCGCGCGCTGTTCGGCAATGCTGTGCGGGCCACACGAGGCGGCAAGAACGAGCGCGGCCACCGCGGCGATCACCCGCGGCGGTGAGACCTCGGGCGCGAATCGGAGAATCTGCATCAGTGGTGCTCCTGCGAAGGTCGCTGCGTCGAAATCAATGATCCTTACGCGAGTTGTCGCTTTGCCAACTCGGCGAAGATTCCAGGTTCTTTCATGAGGTCGTCGAACTTGCCGCTCTGCACGATCTGGCCGCGCGCGATCACGCAGATGCGATCGGCGTTGACAATGGTGCTCAGGCGGTGGGCGACGACGATGCGCGTGGCGTGTAGTTGCTCGAGGCTCGAGCTGACGATCGCCTGCGTCCGGTTGTCGAGCGCGCTCGTTGCCTCGTCGAAAAAGAGCAGGCGCGGGCGGTGCACGAGCGCGCGCGCGATCATCAGGCGCTGACGCTGTCCGCCGGATAACGTGCCCCCGCTTTCACTCACGACGGTGTGCATGCCCATCGGCATCGCTTCGACGTCTTCGGCGAATCCCGCCATGCGCGCCGCGGCCCACGCATCGTTGATCGTGAGCGGCGACGTTCCGACGATGTTGCTGAAGATGTCGCCGGCGAGCAGCTTGCCGTTCTGCAGCACGACACCGATTTGCCGGCGAACGGCTTGAATGTCGACGCCGGCGAGATCCTGTCCGTCGTAATAGATCGCTCCCGATTCCGGCGTCTCGAAGCCGAGCAGCAAGCGGAGGATCGTCGACTTGCCGGCGCCGGACGGCCCGACGAGTGCGACGAATTCGCCGGGGCGAACCTGGAACGACAGGCCGTGCATGACCGGCGACATATCCGGCGCGTATCGGAACGTCACCGCTTGCACTTCGACGTTCCCCGTGAGAACGCCGGGATCCGATTTCGCGAGATCGCCTTCCGGACGGCTGACGAGGATTGGCTGCGCCAACTCGTACAGCGGAATGACGTTCAAGGTGCCGAGCAATGCGACGCACGTTCCGAGCAGCGCCCCCTGACATGCGCCATACGCCGAGAGGAACGCGAGGAAGTCGCCGGTGCGAATCGTTGGTTGCGCGCCGTGGACGAGGGGAATCGCGGTCCAGAACAACAGCATGTACGCGAGCGTGGGGAACGCCGCATGGAATGAGCTCACCGCATTGCCGATCATGCGCGCGCGAAACGTCAGTTGGCGCTGCTCGGCGAAGCGACGCGCCCAGAGCGTAAACGCGGTGATTTCCGCGCCGGCGACACGAAGCTTGGTGATGCTCGACAACAGCTGGAGCACGAGTCCGGATGCCTTCGATTGAATGCTGGCGATGCCGCGCTGATGCTTGAGCTGCAGCCAGCTGCCGAACGCCGTCACCGCCACGGCCACCGCGATGAGCAGCGTGGCGCGCCAGGCCATGACGCTGCTGTACGAGAACATCAAGCCGAAATTCACCAGCGAGAAGACGCCGCCGAGGATCGCGCTGACCGTCGTGCCAGAGATGACCTGGCGGATGGCGTCGATGCCCATCGCGCGCGTGGCGAGATCGCCGGCGGCGTATGGACGGAAGAACGGCATTGGCAAACTGAGAAGCCGGTCCCACACCGCCGCTTGAATCGTTGCGCTC
This sequence comes from Gemmatimonadaceae bacterium, assembly GCA_035606695.1. Lineage (NCBI taxonomy): Bacteria > Pseudomonadati > Gemmatimonadota > Gemmatimonadia > Gemmatimonadales > Gemmatimonadaceae > Gemmatimonadaceae bacterium. Next base: position 29,019 of record DATNEW010000030.1, on the reverse strand, counting down.
ATTCGCGTTTCGACGCGCAGGAGCGCCAGGCCGCGCACGAGATTGAACAGCGCTGTCGAAATCGCGCACGCCGCGAGCACGACGCTGATCTCGACGAGCTGCAATCGTTGCGCACCCGGAACGATGGAATTGAAGACCACGCCGGTCGCCATCGGCGGCACGAGACCGAGCAGCGCGGCGACGAGTCCCATGGTGAAGACCATGCCGAAGTCCGATGCACACCCGCGCACGCCCAGGCGCAGCACGTCCAGCAGATTCAGCGGCCGATCGGGGAACGGTCGATAGAGTGTATGCGCGATCGGTTGCAGCAACGCGGCGGACGTTGCATCGAGCGGCGCGGTGGTGCCGAACATCGGGTCGTGCAGCGTGTAACCGCGCGTACCGCGGATGAGCGCAACCGGCCGCTTGTCCTCGCCGAAGGTCGCGAGCAAGTGCCCGTTATCGTGCTGCCACCAATCGTCGCGCAACAATACGGAACGCGTACGCAGGCGCGACGCGCGCGCGATCGCCGCGAGTGGATCGCGCGGCTGGCTCCCGTCTTCGGACGACGCGTACCGTCGTACCGGCACGTCGAGTGCTCGGCCGACGAGCGCGCACGCCGCGAAAAGTGCTTCGTGGCGCGCCTCCACCGGATCGAGATGCGCGTCGTCGGGCGCGGCGACGACACTCGTCAAGGGCTCCGGCGTACCCGGCCGCATCGTCGCCACGAGCGACGCGCACGCCCCGCGAAGTGCCGCGCGATTTCCAAGCGCCTTGCGACGCATGCGCTCCGCGGCGCTCGCCGCGGACTGCGATTCGAGCAGCGTCGCGTAGCGAAGCACGAGATCGTGCAACAGCGTCAGGCCGCCCCACAGCTCGTCCGGATGCGGGAGCGATGCGGTCTCGAGAAGAATCAAACGGCTTGGTTCGGTGACGCGGAACCACGACGGGCGCGAGATCGGAACGAATCCCGTGCCGTTCACCGTGAGCGATTCCTGTCCAAGCAGATGTGAGTGCCCTTCGAGATGACGTACCCACATCACACCGCGTCGGGGCCGGGCGGTCGTCGGCTCCGGGACTTTCACCTCAGTCCCTGCGTCGAGCTCGGCGCACTCTTTCGGCGCGACGCCGCGCGTCATGCCGTCGCAGAGTGCTTGCACCCACGCGTCGACGATGGCGTGCACTGTGGGGCGATACTCCGAGCGCCACGCGCGCGCGCGCAGCGTGGCCTGCGGCAGCCGCCGCAAGCGCGAGCCACTCGTGCCAACGGCCACCAGCATGCGCGTCGCATCAGGCGCCGAGGATCCGACACCGAACACCGCCTGTCCGGGTCGCGCACGAAAGAGATGCGTGCGGCTGCCCGAGCCTGGTGCATCGGATATGGGCGCCGAGAAGACGTCGACTTCACCGTGCTCGACGAGCCACACGAGGTCGTTGTCCATTCGGAACGGCTTATCGCTGCCGCCGAGCTGCGTTTCGGCGTCGGCGAACAGCGCCAGCGTCTGCGAAAGGGGCAGGGCGTCGTCCGATTCCGGCAGCTCGCGGAGATTGGTCATGGGCTCTCGTCTCACTCCGACGCGATGAGCGACTGATATCGTCCCGGCACCGCGCTCAGCGACTCGTGCGTACCGCGCTGCACGACGACCCCGCGATCGAGGACGATGATCTCCTCACAATCGCGAATGGTGCTCAGGCGATGCGCGATGATCAGACACGTGCATCCGCGGCGCCGAAGATTGTCGTCGATCATCTTCTCGGTCGACGGATCGAGCGCGCTCGTTGCTTCGTCGAGCACCAGAATCGAGGGATTATTGGCGAGCGCTCGCGCGATCTCGAGCCGTTGGCGCTGTCCGCCGCTGAAGTTGCGGCCGCCCTCTTCCATTCCGCCGGCGTAGCCACCGTTTCGCGCGGCAACTTCTTCGTGGATGGCGCCGTCGCGCGCCGCTTGCAGGACAGCGGCGTCCGGAATCGTCTCGTCCCATAGCGTGATGTTCTCGGAGATCGTTCCCTCGAACATGCTCACGTCCTGATCGACCACGGCCAATGAGCTCGTCAGCGTGCGGCGCGAAACAGCGCTCCGCGGCACACCGTCGAAGAGCATCTCGCCTTCCCATGGCTGATACAATCCCGCCACGAGCTTCGCGATGGTGGACTTGCCGCAGCCCGACGAGCCGACGAGGGCGACGCGTGCGCCCGGCCGAAGCGTGAGATTGAAGTTGGTGATGAGCGGCGGATCGAGCCGGCTGTAGCCGAATGTCACATTGCGAAGCTCGAGATGCCCGCTGAGCTTCACCGCCGTTGTCCCGGTCGCATCATCGTGTTCTTCTTCCGCGACCCCAAGGTGCGATGCATGTGGATCGAGCTGCGCGCGCAGGACGTCATCGAGCCGGCTCAAGTCGCCTTTGAGATCCTGTAGCTGTCCACCCAGGTCGACCATCTTGTTGATCGGGTTGAGGAACGCCACGAGCAGGGCCTGGAACGCCACGAGCAATCCCATGCTGAGGCGACCATCCATTACCCGGAGCCCACCGACGCCGATGGTGATCGCGGCGTTGAGGCCCATCAACATCGGCGGCACGACGCCGAGGAGCGTCGCGGTCAGCTGCGCCTGTTGATAGGCATTGGTGACCTTGGCGTGATGTCCGGCCCACCGGCTGAAAAAGTCCGATTCCGCGCCCGTTGCCTTGAGCGTTTCGATCGTCATCAGGCCGCCCATCGCGGCGCCAAGCATGCGTCCGCGGTCCTGCTGCAGCCGGCGATTGAGATCGACGCGACGACGCGATGCCCAGCGCAGCGCGCCGATGTTCAACGCCGCGGTCGCGATGCCGACGATCGTCAGCGTGACGTCGTACTGCAGCAGCAGCACGGCGTAGAAGACGATGAGCAGCATGTTGATCGTAGTCGTGGCGAGATCGCCCGACACCGTCTTCGCGACTTTGTCGTTGATGCCGACGCGGCTGCCGATGTCGCCGGCGAATCGCTGCGTGAAGAAGCCCGCCGGCAAGCGCAACACGTGCCAGAAGAATTTGCCCGACGTTTCGATCGAGAGTTTCGTCTCGAGACGCAACAGGTAGCGTTGCTGCAAGCCCGTGAGTCCGGCGGCGAGCAGCGCGGCGGTGCCCATCGCGAACATCAGCGGCTTTACCCACTCGGACAACGACTTCACCAGAATGTCGTCGACGAACACCTTGTTGAACGACGGCGCGACGATGCCCGGAATGAGCAGCGCGAGTCCCGCGAGCACGATGAACGCGAATGCGTTTCGACTTCCCGGCAAACGCCGGCCAAGCGCGCGAATCACGCTCGGCTGCTCGCCGCCGCGCCTGAAGTCCTCGGTCTCGTTGAAGACCAGCGCAACGCCGGTGAACGATTTGTCGAACTCCTCATCGCTCACGATCGTCGGGCCGCCGCTCGGATCATTCAGATATGCGCGGCCCTTCGAAAAGCCCTCGAGCACGAGGAAGTGATTGAAGTTCCAATGCACGATCATCGGCACCTGCAACGATCGCAGCTGTGCCGGCTCGCGCTTGTAGCCGCGGGCGTCGAGTCCGTAGGCGCGCGCCGCCCGAAGCACGTTGCTTGCCTTGCTTCCGTCGCGCGAGACGCCGCACGCCGTGCGCAGCTCCTCGAGCGGAACCCAGCGGCCGTGATAGGCCAGGACCATGGCGAGTGCGGCGGCGCCGCACTCCACCGCTTCCATTTGCAATACGGTCGGCGTGCGGACGCGCCGGATCTTCGGCGGCGGCGCGTCCGCCGGTGGCCCGTCGTTGTCATCGCGCCGCGAGACGAACGGAAGCCGTTCGCGCAGTGCCTGCAATCGCGACCGAATGATCGGCACCGTCGGCATGGTCACAGGCCGGTGGCGCGGCGCAACAACGGAAGGACCATCTCGATCGGGCGGCGTGACGCGACTTCAACGTTGCCCGTCGCCAGCGTGCCGCTCTGAATGCGAATGGGTGGGCCCTTGGACGACGTCCATTTGTAACGACTCGTCGTGTTTGGATCCGGAACGAGCTCGGCGTGCAACTCGTACGGCGCATCACTTCCCGCGAGCGCACCGGCGAGCTTGTCGTTTTTGAGAACGCGTTGCATGCCGCGCGCGGTGGCGGGGAAGTCGGATACGTAAGTCACCTTGCCGACCATCAAGCCAAACTCTTCCTGTTTCACCGTGGTCGGCGCGACTTGGATCGTCATTCCTGGACGAATGCGCTTGCCCTGGACCGACGGAATGAAGATCACCGCCTCGAGCTCCTGCACCGCGCGGCCGCCGAGGTTGATGCTCATGATCGGTTCGCCGGCCGACACGAGATTGCCGCGGTCCGTCATGATCTCGAGAACCCGGCCGCCGTACGGCGCGATGACGTCGGTGCCTGTACGGCGCTGCCGCTCCAACTCCGCAAGCTCATTCGAGCGCTGATCGATTTGCGCTTCGCTCTGCCGAAGGCGATCGTCGTGATCGTTGCGAATGCCAAGGCTCTTCGCCTTGAGCTGCGTGAGCTGGCCCGCGGCATCCGCGATCTTTTCGCGCAGCTGATCGTACTGCTGCCGAGTGCCAACGAGTGTCGAACGCGTCAACAGCCCTTGCTGAACGAGCTGTTCCTGACTGTTGATGCGTTCCTGCAACCACCCCAGGCTCTGCTCGGCCGCGGCCTTCGACTGCTCGATGCTCGTGCGCTGTTGGTCGATGTACGCCTGCTGCAACACTGCGTCTCGCGCGGTGAACTGCACCAGCTTCGCATGCTCGGCGTGCAGATTCTCGAGCTCCGCTTTCGCCGATCGGATGCGATCGTCGAGCTCGGGTTGCGCGACGCGCGCAACCACCTGCCCCTCGGCCACATCGTCGCCGACGTCGACCGCGACGTCGACCACGCGTCCGCCCGCGGAGGGCGTCACCTGGAAAATGCCGCCGCTCTTCACGAGCATGCCCGTTCCGCTCACGTTTTCGGGAATGCGGCCCGCGACTCCCCACGCGAGCGCGGTGGCGAGCACCACGCCCGTCGCCGCAAGCGCCACCCATCCGCGCAAATCGGTGACGCGCATGAGTTGATCGAGCTGCTCGGGTGATGCGAGCCGATCGAGCGAGACTTTTCGGAAGATGGCGGAAGATTGTGTCACGAGCGCCTCTCAGGGAGCGACGAGCAGACGCGCCGCATCAACGTGCGGCGTGTCGTCGTGGATGTCGGCGAGCGTCCCGGTCGCCACACGCAGCGAGGCAAGTGCGGCCGCGTACGTACGCCGGTTGTTGACGTCTGTGAGCAGTGCGTTGGTGAGGGCGTCTTCAGCGTTCAACACGTCGAACAACGTGCTCATGCCCAATTGCAGTTTGCGCTTCTCGTTGTCCACCGTGCGGCGAAAGAGCGCCACCGCCGCCTGTGACTCGCGAAGTGCGAGCACGCTGCGGTCCACGCCCGCCGCCGCCGTTTCGACATCGGTGATCACTTGGCGCTCGACGTCGTGCAGCGCGATGTGCTGCTGGCCCACCGACGCCGCTTCCTGCGCGAGTTGTCCGCGCGCTCCCGAATTGTCGACCGCGGCGTCGTAACGGAACTCGAGGGTGGCGTTGAGTCCCGGCACGTTGCGATACAACGGCGATACGAGAGGATTGTATCCGGCGCCGATCGTGAAGCCCTGATATCCGAGGTTCATCACGAGATCGAAGTGCGGGAGCACCGCCGAATGGAATTGCTTGAGCTCGAGATCCCAGGCGTGAATGCGAGACTGCGCCGCCGCAAGATCCGGGCGGCGGTCGCGCGCCAGCGCAACGAGCCGCTCGATGGACGACGCACTCGACGATGCCGCATTGGTGTTGGAGTCGGGTGGAACAGGAAACTCCGTCGCCGGCAATGGCAGCGCCATGACGTGCGACGCGTCGAGGCCCATCGTGCTGCCGAGCTGCACGCGCGATTCGACGACGGATTGTTCGGCGAGGATGCGCGCCCCGCGCTTGGCGGCGAGGTTCGCGCGCAACTGCTCGAGGTCCGCCGGCGCCCGCTCCTGATTGCGAACGAGTTGCGTCGTTTCGTCAAGCAGACGTTGCGCGCGCACTTCGGCTTCGCGCTGGGCGCTCAGGCGTTCCACGGCCGCGACATAATTCCAATACGCGGTCGCTGTCGCATTCACGTTGACCGTGACGCTCGTCTTCCAACTGCCGCGAATTCCGTCGAGGTCGTACTCGCCAACGCGCAGCGCCGTCGCCGTGACCGCGCCGCCGCGATCGTACAGCAGGGGGACCTGTGCCGAAATGCCGACCGTCGCGGTGCCCGTGGCCGGCGCGTTCGGCAACCCGTATTGCGATCGCGCCACCTGCACCGACGGTGAGAGCGTCACCCCGGAATGCAATTGCCGGCTCACGCTCAGTTCATAATTCGTTGCTTGCTCGCCGACGAATTCCGAGCTTGCGAGCTGCGGATTGTCATGACGCCGCGACACCGCGCTATGCACTTGCATGTCGAACGGCGCCGATTTCGCCAGCAGCTGGCCGCGGAACCCTTCGACTTGCAGCCAATCGTTGCGTATCTGCGAATTGCCGGTGAGCGCCGCGTCGATCGCCGCTTGCAGCGTGAGTCCGCCAGCCGGCGCCGCGCTGGAAGCACCTGGCGATTGCGCGCGCGCCGCTACGGCGCAGACCAGGAGTGCAGTGAGCGCCGAGCGACTCGACGACATCATGCGGAGATACGCCGTGAGAGTTCCATCGGCGAAAGAGGCGACAGCGGCGACAGCGGCGACAACGGTGAGAGCGGTGATACGGTGGGCATCGCGATGTGCGAAGAAGGCGTGCCGACGTCGATGCCGGGTCCGTCGTGCCAAGCTCGGGACAGGCCGCCGACAACCTGTTCAAGATCGCTGTCCAGCAGCTCGCCCGAGTCGTTGACGTCATCCGCCCGCGCCTGCGGTATGTACGCGCCAAAGTGGGATCCGGCGATCGCGTCGTTCATGAAACGCTCCATGAGAACATTCTCATCTCGGCACCGGCAGAGGGATGGGTGAAACTCTCTGCGAGGCCGTACCGGCGGCGGGACGGTGGCTCACCGTGGCTCAAGGCAACCGCCATACCGATGCATCGTGTTCGCGAAGTCGATGCAACACAACGCCATGCGACGATGCGTCGTCGAAGCGCGGGCGCGATCGGAGATGGGCTGGTCTATTCTATAGATGGCTGGCTCTACCGCCTACGCGATCAGCAACACCGACGGTATCAGCGCCGGCTCCGCGACACGAAGGAGCGTGTACCCTATGCCGGCCGTTCCATGAAACAGCCCGAGCTCCCACGTCTGCTGATCGCCCCAGCCCGTGTCATAGCGTCCATGCGATACGAGCGAGCCGGCCATCCGCTGCGCTTCGTCGAACAACGCTCGACGGCGCAAGCGACTCGCGGATTCGACGAATAGGTCGATGCGGCCGGCATCACCGCAGCAAAGCGAGTGCACGCCGCAACCGAAGTTTCGGCGCGCGAGGGCGAGACCATCGTCGATGTCGCGAAGCGCAGCATCGTCGGCCGCGCCGCCCCCGAGTCTGGCGAGCGCGATGCCCGTGCGGCCATGTGACCAGGCCGCCGTGAGATCATCTCGGCCGACGTCGGCGCTGCTGGACGCCATTCGCGCGCGCTCGAACGCGATCGCCTGATCAGCGGCGTCACTGAATGCGCGCTCGCCCATGACGGCGCCGAGTCGTTGGAGCGCGTACGCGATGCCGGCCTGGCCGTGTGCGAACCCGCTGTCGACGATTCGCGTCGGCGCGCGCCAGACGAGCGAATCACCGATTCTGATGCGCCGCTCGACGAGATGCGCACCGAACAGCGCCGCACGCTTCAACAGCTCGGCGTCGCCGAACTGCGCGTGCAATGCGATCAGAATGAGGATCGCGCCCGCCGAGCCTGCAATGACATCGTGCGCGTCCTGCGTCTCGACGAGTCGTGGCGTGACGAGATCGATCACGCCGCGCGATTCGCCAAGAAGGTCCGGCTCATCGAGCAGGCGACCGATCCTCGCCAGCGCCAACGCGACCGAGGCCGGTCCGAATCCCAACCCCACGTCAGACGCGCGACGGATCCGCATGAGACGTTCGAGAACCCGAAAGCGTGTGCGAAGCGGGGCAAGCGCCGACAGCGCCGTCGCCCGAGCCGAATCGTCGCCGCTCACGCGCGCGAGCGCCGCGAAGAACAGCGACAGGCCGCCGTACCCGTCAAACAGGTCGTAGCGCATCGGCTGTAGCGTGTAGCGGCGGGATGAAGGCGCGTAGGCGGCGCCGATCCACGAAGTCTCGGTCGCGGTCCGAGTGGCTGCTCTGCCGAGCACCTCGTTGGCGATCGCGCGGGCGGCGGCGATCGATTCATCGCGCGCGATCGGGCGCTGCTCCCGCGGATCGTGACCGCTTACTGCCGCGACAAGGCGCCGCGAATGCAGACCGCGCCGCGCTGTCGCGGCGAACGCACCGCGAATGAAGTCGACCTGGCGAGCGAGATCCGCATCGTCTAGCCCGTGCAGGCGGCGCAGCATCATCTCATACGGCGATTCCACGAACGCATCGCGCGCGACCACTCCCCTTTCACAACGAAGATCGCGGCTGTCGACGCCCACCGAAAAGATTGGCACATCCATCTGCTCCAGCTCGCGACGCTCGGCATTCACGGCTGGCCACACCGTCGGACGATCCTCCATGGAGAGAAACGTTTTCGCGAGGACGTCGAGCTGCACGCCAAACGCCAATCCGGAACGCAAATATTCCGGACGCAGCGTTCGCTGGATCAGCGCCTGATAGAGACTCGTGTTGCGCAATACGATCCGCACGGTTTCGTCGCGAAGTGCATCGAGGACGCCGCCCGAAGCGATCAGCGAGGCCGATTCGCGTCGCAGCACCTCGTGCATGAGCGTGAATCCGCGCACGATTGCATCCACGTAAGCGGAGGCGGGAACGGCGCGGCCGTCGTGTGCCGCGCGGTGATGCCCGCCAGCTGTGTCGGAGAGCGCGCCAACGTCCACCGCCGCGCCAAAGCCCGCCTCCTTGGCGACCGGCAGCATCCGAAGGTTGAGCACGGACTCCAACACATCGCGGCCCGAGGCGATGCTCGCCATTCCCGCGGCGGGCAGTTCCTCGACGAGTGTAAAGCGCGGGCCAAGCAGCATCTCGAGATCGAGCAAGACGGGATGCTCGCCGCACGCCAGCAGATTCTCGTGATGAAAGTCGGTGCCGTTGAGCGCGTACACCAGACATAGCAGCGCGCCGCAGCGCGCATAGTAGCGTTCGACGTCAGCCCCCGACGAGCAGACATCGAGCTCCGCGCGCTGGATCCATCCGAAGTCATCGCGCGGCAAGACCCGGAGAGAATGCAACGCGAACTCGCCAAGGTGCGGATTGAGCCGATCGATGAGACGCGAGAAGGCGGCGTCGACTCCCACCGTCCGCGGTTTGTAGACGACCGAAAGACCGGACTCCCATTCGGCGATCAGCACGGTGCGGCCGCCGCCATGGGGATCGGAGCAGTCGCCGATCAGATGCGACACGGGTTCGAGCGGTGTGCCGTCGCCGAATGTCGCCGCGATCTGGCTCCAATCCGCATCGAGGCGCTGAAGGAACTCGGTCGTGGCGGCCACCCAGAGGTCCACGACGGTCGCGCACAATCGCGCGGCCATGGGATATGCCGTGATGAAACGCGCAAAGCGCGCCGCGCCGTCGTCGTGCATCGGCTCGTGCTGGTCGTGCTGGTCGTGCTGGTCGTGCGGCTGGTGAGGCAGGGTACTCGCCGCGCGACTACCGACGGCGTCGAGCCGCTTTATCAAAGAATGCTCAAGTACGTCACGGGCGTGTGGTGAAAGGCGACCAATCCAACCTCCCGCGACGCGGCGCAGGCGTTCGCGTGCAACCGACATGAACGGCTGAAGCAACGGGGTCGACAATCGCTCGTCCGCCGTGTCCGGTTGGCTGGCGGTGTCGCGTGCTCGATCCCACGCGTCGACGAGCGTCGGCATCCACGCGGCTGGGGTACCGCTCGGATGCGCGACGAGTGCCGCCGCGCGCGATGCGCTGAGCTCGTCCCACTCGAGACGACGTGCGAACGCGGCCGTGTCGCCTTGCGTGACAACGGCCGCCCATGCGTCCAGATCGGACGAGTCGCTCGTTCGCGTTGCGTCGAAATCCGAGCGGCGAACGCGCGTGAGGCGTTCGCCGAGTGTTTCGGCCGCATCCGCAATCGCTCGCCAGTCCGGCGAGTGCGCCGGCCGCTCGAGGCGGCCGGCGCCCGGCTCGTAAACGAGCCGGCCCGCCGCGGTCATCCTCGCGGTCATCCCCGCGTGCGCCGCAGTTGCCAGAGTTGCAGCGTCGCGGCGGCGAGGAATCCGACACACAGAATCAACGAGACATACCGTACGCGGTGGTCACGAACCCACGTCGAGACGAGATCGATGGCCGTCAACACCGCCAGGAGATAGGCGAATCCTATGACGATGCGCATGCCGCCGCCGGCGTTCGAGTGGGGGAGCTGCTGCTGCCGCTGCTGCTGCTGCATGGAAAACTCTCCGAGATCCGCGGACTGATGTCGGTCGACTCGCGCCGACTCGCGTCGACTCGCCGATTACTTGCGGCTGGCCAAACCGATGTCGTACGCGAGCAGCGCGGTGTCGACCCCGGCGAGGAAGCAAATGCCGATCACGAGACCGGCGGTGACTGGATCCGTTCCGCCCGAGACCGTCTCGAGCTGGCTGTCCGACAACTCCGTCCGCGACTTGCCGAAGGGCGGCAGCACGACCGTCGTTTCGGCTTCGCTCTCGACGAACGCGATGCTGACCTTCGGCATCTTGTCCGCGCTGACACCCGCGAACTCGGCCATCGCGCTGTGGGGATCGGAAATGAGCTTCTCACGGAACGGACGGTCCGTGTTGGCGCGCTCGGCGATCGCTTCGAGGGTGTGGCGAACCGATTCTTCGTTCGCCGTCTGTGTGGTGGTCGGCATGTGTGAGTCTCCTGAGAATGAAAGGATGAATGACGGTTGTTAGTTCGACACGGCTTCCAGGACCTTCACCGTGGCCCACGCGCCGACTGCAAAGGCGGCGGTTCCCAGGAACACCAGACCGGCGATCGTCAGCGGCTCCGAGCCGCCGCTCACCATCTCGAGCTCGATGTCGCCCAGCGGGGAGCCCGCGTCGGCGAAGGCGGGCAGCACGATCGTCGGGCCGCCGCGGTTTTCGATGAACTTGAGCTGCACGTTCTCAGGCAACACGTTGCCGGTCGCTTCCGTGTATGCGGCGTTCGGCTGCGTCAGCAGACGATTCCGCAGATTCTTGTCGGTGGCTGACCGAACGAGCAGCTTGCTGATCTGCTCGCGGGCCTGTGCTTCGATGTCGGGCGAGCCGTGTGACTTCACATTCGCGGTGGTGGGCATCGCAATACTCCAGTAGAGTAGGGTTGCTGAATCGGATGACGACGGGGCGTTACTTCGCGTTCTTGCCAAGCTCGTACGCTTCCTTGATCGCGTCGTACGCGAGGACCGCGGCGAGCGCGATCTCGCCATAGATGACTTCCGTGCCGCCGGCGACCGTCTCGAGCTCCTGCTCGGCCAACTCGCCCGAGCCGACGGGATCCGGCAGCACCACCGTCGCGGTGGCCGTGTTCTCGACGAACGAGATGTTGAACGATTCGGGGATGACGCTTTCGGAGACGCCGCTGTGGCTCGCGAATGCGGCGCGCGGGTTCGACAGCAGCAGGTCGCGGAACGCGCGATCGGTCGTCGAGCGCGTGACGACTTCCTCCATCATCTTCTGTGCGGCGCGCTGATGCTCCGGGCTGGCCTGGTTGTACGCCTTGGTCCGTTCGGTGCGAGTCATGGCTCCTCTCCGTGTGAAATGATCCTGAGCGTTGAGACGGTCGACATCGTGCTTCGACGCCGCGCACCAAAGCAACGCGTGTACCGTCTCGCGCGAATGAGAGAACTCATATCCCCGCAATGAGTTATCGCATTCATCGTCGGCGAGCGCCTCCGACGAACAGGATCGAACCCTCTATTTTTTAGAGCGAACGATCCGGCGCACCGCGACCGGTAGACGCACGAATGCCGGCGCATTCGTCCTTGCGCCGGCATTCAAGTCACGAGGGTCGCTTCAGTCCCGCGCGCTGCGTCTCACGGGCCGTCGTTCCCACCACCGGGGGGCGGCGGCGGCGGCGGCGACGGATCGGACCAGATGAAGTTCGACGGGTCATCGGTCTGGGTGCCCCCGCTCACGGCGTCGAGGGCATCGTCGCTCAGCTCACCGTCGGGCGGCCGCAGGTCCGGCAGCACGACGAGTGCATCGACGCCGGGATCGCGCTCGATGAACTTGAGACGAAATCCGACGGGAATCGCGATCGCGAACGCGCGGTTGATCGCAGCCCGCGGATCGACGAGCAGCTCGGCACGGAACGAGGCGTCCGTCGCCGCGCGCGCCAGAATACGCTGCATCGCTTCCGAGTGGCTTTCATTCGATGCCATATCGGCTCCGGACCTGAGGTGATCGCGTCATGGGTGTACTAAGAAGTTTCTAAAGTTCAGCGCAACGCTCATACCGCAGGGCGCGCGAGCGTAATCGAGGATCGTATCACGAGTTGTGACATTCGGGACCCGATGCGATCGACGTCGCGATGGATGCAGCACTCTACTTCACGGAAAGCAGCGTCCGATTCGCCGTGCACGGTGGCACGCCCGTGAAGGCGCGCACGTTCAGGCGGTCAGGTGATCGGGGAACGTGCTGTCGGTGCGACAACGCGAGATACGCCTTCGCGAACGTTGGCCGGCCGGGCGCATGCGTGAGCTTCACGTGGTTGAGGCGTCGTGTCACGACGCTCGGCCACAGCTCGTGGCGCATGGTCGAGATGCGACTCATTGGCCACGTCGCAAGCGCCTCGCGTTCGGCACTGGTGCAGAGGCTTTCGCGAACGAGCGTGTCTAGCACCGCCTGCTCCTCGATCCGGCCGGCGGATTGCGATGCGCGCGCGAAGCCCAGCTCGAAGCCGACCGTCGGCGCAATGGATTCACCAGATTCACCAATATCGAGATGCACGATCGCGACCGCACGACCGGGTCGGGTGCTCGCGCGACTAAAGGGCGTGATCAATGCGTTCACTTCGGTCACGTCGCCAGGCCAATCGACGCGCTCCAAGTATTCCGCGATCGCCGCATCCGCGAGCCCGAGCACGCAGAGCCGAACGAGGTTGGATCGATGCGGGAAGCAACCGAGGTATAGAAGCGAGGCGCCCGCGCGCAGCGCGCGGACGCATCGCGCCAGCGCGAGTGCCGCCGCCGACGAGAAGTCCACCCCGCTGACATCGTGAAGCACCCGGAGCGCGCGCTGCGCATTCTCTACGCGCTCGAAGGGCGAACCGGCCGCGCGTGCGCCGTGCGCCAGATGGAGAAAGAAGCCCGGCGTCGCGGCCGTTGTCGCCAAATCGGCATTCGTCGCGACGTCGAACTCCAACCACATCTCCTCGATCAGTTCGCGCGGCACGCTGCTCGGCAGCCGTGTGAGTCGCAGGATGAAGTCAGCGCGTTCGGTCCGCGCCCAGGCAAGACGACACTCGAGATACATCCAGTTCGTATACGAGGCGGGGAACCGGCGCGCGAGTGCGAGCAACGCGGTATGCGCTTCGCGAGTGACAAGCGCCGATGGAAAACTCGGCGCGATCTGATCGAGCGTGTTAGCCGCGGTCCATGGTGTATCGACGAGACCCATCATCCCCACAGAAGCACGCTGGGCAGCTCGGCGGTGTGATGCAGGCGAAGCAATTCGTACCCGATGCCCGAGGTACCGAAGAACATCGTTGGCGCGAATCCGTCGTCGACGCTGCCGGCGCCCCAGCTCGTGCGCGCATGCGCGCGCTCGACGACACTCGCCGCATAACGAAGGCTTCGTTCGGTGAGATCCGCGCGACCAAGCCGCATGCCGGCGTACAACAGCAGCTCGATGCGTCCGGCATTGCCGCAACAGAGATGGTCCTGCGGCGGCGGCGCACTCTCGTTCGCGCGCATCGCCGCCAGCGCCCGCTCGATGTCGTCGCCGCTGAGCTTCGCGTGATCGCGCAGGGCCAGGCGTCCGAGCCCGATGCCGGCCGCGCCGTGACACCAGCCGCAGATCAGCGGCGCGCTGTCGGCACCTTCGCCGAGCGCGCGCACCCGCCGTGAATTGCTCGCCCAGTTGCCGGCTTCGGGCACGTACAACGAACCCTCGAAGTCGATCGTGTCGTCGATTGCTTCCTGAATCGCGTCCCTCATGGTCTCGTCGTGGACCGCGTTCCGCAGACGGTCCAACGCGTACGCGATTCCCGCCGCGCCATGTCCGAAGCCGCCGGTCAGCTCACGGTTGAGCGTTCTCCATGCGCGGTGCTTACCGCGATCGATGCTCCGCCGCGACAGCAGATGCCGTCCGCACCACACGGCCGCGGCGAGCGACGTGCCGCTGCCCGTCGCTTCGTGCAGCGCGAGCAACCCGAGCATCGCGCCGGCCGAGCCGGCGAATACGTCGAGCTTGCGATCGGCCCCGATCCGCTCCTGCGTGAGCGCTCCGGCAAATCGCTCGGCCGCACGCAGTGCCGCCGGCTCACCGAGCCATTGTCCGATGCGCGTCAGCGCGTAGATGATCCCACCGACGCCACGCGCGCCGCCGATGCCGTGGCTGTGCACCAACTGCCGGACGCGCGTCTCGTCGGCCGCGAGCAGCGGCTCGATCGGCGCCAAGGCGTCGGCATAATAATTGTTAAATCCCAGTTTACTCAATGCCGAGTAGAAGAGGGCGACACCGGCACGGCCGTTGGCGAAGCTGAGATCGGTGCGCGTCAGGCCGCGGTCGCCGAGTGTCATCCATTCCGCGCCGCCGCGGGGCGATTTGACGGCGGTCCGGCGAAGCGATGCGGCGATGGCCACCGCCGCGCTCATTGCGCGATCCTCGCCAAGCATGCGCGCGTCGGAGGAGGGAGGCGCCGCGTGTGCGCTCGCCTCGAGTCGTGCGGCGTCCCATCGCGCGCGGTAGCTCGACCACGCGACGCGCAGAAAATGCGTCTGCCGCTCGAGATCGGCCGCGCCCAGACGTCGCACGCGCGCGGCCATTTGCGCGAACCCCGGCGACATGGCGTAGTCGGCGACGACGGTCCGCTCGCCGGACAAGAGCGCGGTGCCGTCCGCCTGCATATGAAAAATCGGCACGTCGCCGCGCTCGAGCGCCGCCACCTCGCAGGCCACGGCATCCCACAGGCGATGCCGCTCCGGCCCCCGAAGAAACGGGCGGCGCAAGGCATCGAAGTCGATGCTTCGATCCGCGCCCGTGACCATCGCCTCGGGGCGCAGCGCGCGGCGCAGCAGTCCGTCATAGACGTCTGTCGAGCGAAGCAGAAGCCTGACGCGCAGCGGCCCGAACGCCGTCAGCGGACCGTCCGGCGCCATCAACTCGGCGCGCCGGCTCATCAGGAAAGTATAGAAATCTCTAAAGCCGCGAACGAGCGCGACGAATTCGTCGTCTCGCGTGAAGCCGTCGACGTCTTGCGGAACGTTGCTGCCCGCCGGGCGAAACGCGGGTTCCTCATACAGCGCCATCGCGTCCGTATTCACGTCATACCAGCGTCGCGCCGCACCTTCGCGTCCGGCGTCCCCGCGAGCGAAGCCGCCCTCGGTAAACGTGCCACCGTGCGCGTCGCGGCACAGCATCGGGATCAGATAGGACGAAAGCACCGACCCGTGCACGTGCCGCCACGTGCCGACCGCGGCCGCGTCGGCAATCCGCTCGTCAGGCACCGTCGGTTGCACCAGCATCTCGAGGTCGATCAACAGCGGCTCGGCACCGCGCGCGAGAACGTTTCCGCTATGCAGATCCTTGCCGCCGATGAGATACATCGAGCACGCCAGCATCCCGGCGCGACGATAGTAGAGCGCCGCGCCAGCGCGAGTCGTGCACGGCGCGGCTTCGCCGTACTCCATCCAGCCGCGATCGCCGCAATCGATCGCGCGGAGCGCGGGAAGCGCCGGGGTTACACCCGCGGCGTTCGCCCATTCCACGAACGCCTGAAACGCGCGCTCCGGAGCGAGTGACCGTGGCTTGTGCACGAGCGTGAGGCCGTTGGAGAAGGTCAGGATGCTGACCATCCGCCCGCCGTTGTGCGAGTCCGACAACTCCGACTGCGCGTTCACGACGTCGCCGAGTGGGCGATCGTCGGTGAAGGTATGCTCGATTACCCGGCGATCCGCCGCGAGTTGATCGCACAATTCTGCCGTTGCTTCCGCCCACATCACGCAGCGCGTGGCAAGGAGGCGCGCCAGCGCCGCGTATCGCGCGAAGACGTCGGCCATTGCGCCGGCGCATTGGGCGCACACGAACCGATCGTAGATCTCGCGCGGGGCAGTGCGCTCCGGCATGGCGTCGTCCAACTCGATGCCCCCGCCCGCGGCGGTGAACTCTTCATATAGTATGGGCGCCGCGATCGACGTCAGGCGGCGGAGCAGCGCGCGCTCGAGTTGCGCCTGCGCGGCCGCGGTGAACGCGGCCAGGTGCGGTGTACGGATCGCGGCACGGGCCGTGACGATGAAGGGCAGCAGCACGTGCTCGAACGGGTACGGCGCCTCGGCGCGCAATGCGCGATCTGTCGAGGCGTGCCAATCCGTCGATTGAGCCGCGATCGCGATCGCGGACTGCAGCAGTTCCCACCAGCGCGCACCGCGCTCGCGGTCGGTCGCGTCGCCCGAGGATTCGACCAGACTTGCCGCGGTCGAGGGATCGATACCATCGTGGCGAAGGCGGCGGCGCCAACGCTCCGCATCACCGCGCGCGACGATCGACTGCCACGCGTCGAGTCGGCGCGCTGGGGTGGTCACCGGAGGGTGAGCACCGCGAGCGCGCCGTTCCTCGAGCGTGGCCGCGCGCGTGATGACGTCCGCGAGCGGCGACATACGACGTGTCAGCTCAACTCGATGATCGGATTGATCGGGATGATCGGTTCCGGCAGCGGGATGATCGGCTCGATCGGACGGGTGATGATCACCGTGGTCTGGATGCTCGTTCCCATCTCGCATCCGCCCGCGACGCTCTCGAGCGTCGCGTCATCGAGCTGTCCTTCTTCCTGATTCGGCGATACGCGTTTGCGGTTCTCGTCGGACATGATTGCTCCTTGCTGTAGGTCAAAGCGTATGACGTGCGATCTCGAGCGCGCTACTTCACCGGGATCGTCGGGTTGATCGGAATGATCGGCTCGGGAATCGGATCGATGACGACGATCGTGCTCGGCGGGTCGTACACGGTGAGGACCGGCGTCGTCAGGTTCTGCGTGCCGCCCGCGACGTTCTCGAGCGAGGCGTCGTCGAGCTCCTGATTGGCGCTTGGTTTCACGCGGCGTTTCTTGCTCATTGTTGCTCCAAGTTCAGAAAGGGGAAGCGCGCCATTCGGAATGGAATGGCGCGCGCCATATCAGCCGTTGAACTGCTGAAGGAACGTTGGCCGCTCCAGCGAGACCATGTCGGCGCAGCTGTTCGCACTGCATCCGATCTCGCAGCCGCCGGCGACGCTCTCCAGCGCCTCGTCGGTGACTTCGCTCGGATCGGACGGCGCGACGCGCTTGCGATCCGACGGCGTGGACGGCGAGTTCGTTCCCTTGGGCGTATTGTCGTTTGACATCTCGAATCCTCTGTGCGCGACTGCGCGGTTGGGGTGTTATAGGCCGCCGGCTTGTTGGAGCACCGTCAGACGGTCGACGTCGCCCGACATGATGTCGATGCACGTCTTCTCGTTGCTGCAGCCGATCTGGCATCCGCCGGCGACGCTCTCGAGCGCCGTGTCGGACAGCGGCTGGTCTTCGCTGGGGCTCACGCGCTTCTTCGTCTTTTTCTTCGACATATCGTCTCCTGTGATGATGCGACGGTGATGATGCGGTTCCTGCACTCGACGTTCGGCGAACGGTGCGCGTGGTCTATGGGGCGGGATCGCCGCCGCGCAGGGTCTCGGGCAACACCTGGCCGATCAGGATCGCGGCCAGCGGAAGTGTCAGCACGTTCGTGCCGCCGGCGACGGCCGACAGGTCCGCCTCCGACAACTCGGCGTCGCCGACGAAGTTCGGCAGTACGATCGTCGCGTCGGCGGTATTCTCGACGAATTTGATGGTGACGGACTCCGCGACCTCGCGTCCTGTGATCGCGGCCAGCGCCGCGCGCGGATTCGTCAGCAGCTGTCGCCGGAAGTCGCGATCGACCGCCGAGCGCTCGAGCAGCTTCGCGTAGGCGGTTTCGGCATGGTGCATCTGTGCGTTCGTCGTCGACGTCATGGCGTGATCTCCGGAATGTCCTGCGCGTGACAGCGTATGAGCGTTTCGGAATGCCTGGACGCTCACGGAACCTGCGGCATCTTGCTTCGCACGTAGTCGACGGCCGCATCGTAGAGGACGACGGCCGTGATGACGATGCTCGTGAGGTCGGTTCCTCCGGCCACGCTCTCGAGCTGCTGATCCGAGAGCTCCGTGTTCTCGCCGACGAAGTCGGGCAGCACGATGGTCGCGTCGGCCGTGTTTTCGACGAACACGATGTTCGAGGAGACCTGTGACGGATCGCGGCCGCCGAACTCGGCGAGCGCGGCACGCGAGTCGGTCAGCAGCTTCTGACGAAACGTGCGATCGACGGCCGAGCGCTCGAGCAGGCGCGCGTAGAAATCGTTCGCCTGGGCGACGAACGCGGGGTCGGACTGGTGCTGTCTCACTCGGTCGTGAGTCGTCGCGGGCATGGTCGTTCTCCGGAATGGGCAAGGGCAAGGGCGACGGTGAATTGCACGAGTGCGAAGGCAACGCGTGTGCCCAATCCGTTGCGCGCGCGAACGTGTTGTGCGAGAAACGTTTACGTCGCACGGCGTGTAAGCGGGGGACCGACGCGATGGAGTCAGGGCTCTACCGCGTAGACACGCGCATCCACTCGAGGCGGGCGGTGTCGCAACCGAAAAGCCCTCCATGAGGAATGTCTCATGAGAGGGCTTGATCGGGGCTCCGGGCGATGCGCTGAGCGGCCGGAGCCGAGTGAAACGCTATTGAAGGGTTGGTAACAGGCTGGCGCGAGCTTAGTGCACGTTGAATCCCGTCGTCAGCGAGATCGCCGCGCCGCGCCGCCCGGGCGCGATCGCCAGATTCACCGGCACGTTCAGCCGTCCGACTTCGTGGGTCACTCCCGCGGCGAACGCGAGCTGCACCCCGGCACCGGTGAGTGCCGGCCCGACGCCCGCTTCCCACCCGTTCGGCTGCCGCAACCCGAGCAGCCACGTCGCACTCGGCAGGAAAAGACCTTGTTCCATGCCCGCGACGAGCACGACGAACTCCGTCACTGGCAGCGGCTCGTCCTTGCGGCCGGTCGGAAATTGGCGTTCGAGCTGCCAGCCGAACATCGACGTGACGGGCGCGAACGACTTGCCTTGATTCTGCGCCGTGACGCTGCCGCCCGCGATGTACCCGACGCCGACGCGAGGGCCGGACCGATCGTCGTTCAACACATACTCCGCGGCGCGCACGACGAGCACTGGCGCGACCGGCAGTTGCGCGTGGGTGGAGCGAATTGACGTGACGGAACACACAAGACTGATACAAAGCGCTGCACGACGCATGTGCACTCTCGGGTTGGCGACCCGCACAAGCTGCCGAGCTGCGGTGCGGCGAGGCATACGTCATCTGTCGTAGGCGCGACGTACGTGCGATGGACATGCGGTGTGCGTGCGATGGGCGTGCGATGTACCGCGATTTCAGGAAACGCGATCCGAGCGTCACACCCCCGCCGTGATTGTTATCACATTTGTGATCTGGTGCTTGCTTCTTGCAGGCGTGCCCGGGTGTACGTCTCACCTTCATCGGAGTACAGGAACATGCGTCACGCCACCCGTCTCGTGGTTGCCGGAGCGAGCGTTCTGTTGAGTGGATGCCTCGCGACACAGAGCCAGCTGAAGCACGTGAGTGATGTGCAGGGCCAGCAGCTCGCGAACGAACGCGCCGCGCGCGCGGCGAGCGACAGCGCCTTGGCCGATCAACTCGGCATGGTGCGCGGGAGCGTCGATTCGCTCCGCACCGATCTCGCGACGATGCGCAAGGAATTCGGCGCCAAGATCTCGATGCTCGAGGACGGCCTGCACTTCGCCATGCCGGTGAATTTCGATTTCAACAACGCCGCCGTGCGCACGCAGGATCAGCCGCAGCTGCAGCGTTTCGCGCACATCGCGCAGTCGTACTATCCGGGTTCGAAGATCACGATCGAAGGCTTCGCCGATCCCGCGGGCAGTACGCGATACAACGTCGCGCTCTCGGCCCGTCGCGCGGATGCGGTGCGGCAGTATCTCCTCGCCCAAGGGTTGACCGGCAACGATCTGGCGACGGTCGGCTACGGCAAGACGCGCCTCGTGGTGCCGGGCGCCAGTCACGATCAGCCGGGCGCGGAGCTCAATCGGCGCGTGGTGTTCGTGATCGAGTCGCGCGGGCAGAGCACCGTCGCGATGTCGCAGGACAGCTTGACGAGCTCGAACGGGCGGTAGAAAGCATGCGGCGACTGGCGTTCGATGTCGCGAATGCCGGTCGCCGTTGTCGCAACGCTCGGTCACGTCGCTACAACTTGCTACATCTCGCTACATCCAGATCGAGTAGTCGATGTCCATGTTGTACACCTGACATCCCGTCGGCTCTTTGCGGTTTGTCTTGAGATCGTGAACGTCGACGCCGCTCGTCGGCAGTGCCGTCGCGAATTGAATGTTCTTGCCTTGGGCGGACACGTAGATGCCCGTGCGCCCGACGGTCTCGACGACGATGTTGAGCTTCGTTGAGAACAGCGCCTTGTACTCCTCGAAGAACGGCTTCAGTTTGTCGCGATCGCCGTACTTGCTCGCCTGGCTCGATTGGCCGAACGCTTCCTCGTACGACGCGTCGCCCGACGGGAAGAGATAGACGTGGGTCGGATTCACGACGTCAGCCATCGGCATCAGATTCGTGGCCCACTCCGTCATCAACTTCGAGCGCGTACCGTTGCAGCCGGGAAGGTGGTAGACGCCGGCCATGGTCGTATTCTCGTTGAACATGACGACGGGTGAGCACGTGCTGAATTGTCCTGTGTAGAAGCTCATCTCGCTGAGCTTTCCGATCACGCCCTGGCCGGTATAGAAAGCCACGACCTTCATTTCGTCTCCGAGCGAAGCGATACCTGTCGGCTGAGCGGCTTCGCCCGTCGGGCCACATGGCACATGGCACATGGCACATGGCACATGGCACATGCCACGTGGAAGACTAGGCGAATTTCTTGTCGACCGCCACGCGGATTTCGCTCAGTGTTTTGGCGTTTTTGATCTGCTCGCCGACGAACAGCGCTTCTTCCTGGCAGGACCAACAACCCGTTGGCTGGCGCGATTCGTAGCAGGAGAGCAGCGAGCGATGCATGGCGCCGCTGCCGCCGCTGCCGCCGCTGCCGCCGCTGCCTCTGCCGGTGCAGCCGCAGGCGCAGCCGAGTCCATCGAAGATTTCCGGATGTTGACGGGCGGCGTCGTAGGCGTCGCGCACGCGCTGTTTGAGCTTCGCGAGAGAGTCGGCGGAGAGGACGTGCTCGGAGGTGATTCCTGGGCGCGGGTCCGGATGTTCGATGTCGGATGACGCGGTGTGGAGCAGGGCACGTGGCCGGCCGGCGGCGACGACGAGTAACCCAGCGCAGCGGGTGAGGAACGCGGACCGAGAGATCGTTGCGTCGTTCGCCATGCGAACCTCGTGACGGCGGTCGGGGCGTTGGATCATACCATTATCTATGTGTTCGACGGCCTGTCGTGGCAAACCGTTCGCGGGGCGGGGCAGGGCGGGGCGCAAGCCGCACAATGTTGTAGCGGGCGGTCGCGAGCGTTATGTTGGAGGGACGCGGGCGTAATTCAGTTGGTAGAATGCCAGCTTCCCAAGCTGGACGTCGTGGGTTCGAGTCCCATCGCCCGCTCTGTAAGTTAGAGATTTAGAACATCTTAGAAACGGCCTCTGCTCTTCGGAGTGGGGGCCGTTTTTCGCTTTGGGGACCGTTGCAACGGTCCCCAGCGCCAATCGGTTTGGGGACCGTTCGCGCCAGCGAGCTCTGATCGTGGATGACAAACCGCTTCACCGACAGCCAGTTGCGCTCTTCCTGTAATGAGGACGTCGGATCGGCTTCTCGCGAAGGCGTCCAGCTTAGCCAGCTGGCCTTCTACGGTTGCCGCGTCAAACTGTCCTCCATGCATCCCGTCTCAGCGAGGAATAAGAGATCTCGCGACGCCTCAGCGCGCGCAGCATGGAATGCGTTCGCAACAGCGCTCCCGTAACGGTGCCCTCATGATCTCCTCCATGAAGACGACGCCCCCGCTTCGGCACCTTGCCTGACTCTACAACAGCGCGAGTCACTTCAGGGAGAGAGGTTGGAAGCTGATGGGTCATCCTTCCAGTGGCTTTGCACCGCAGAAACGCCGTGTGCGCAGTGGTGGCTGACCTACGCTCTGCATCACTCCGCGTTCCGCTCAAAAAGCATTCCCGGGCGGCAACACTTCTTGAACGGGCGACCGCTTTCGCAGATGCATGGTGCGTTGTGGCCTACGGTTCTTAAGGCGATGTCGCGGAAGGCGCGCCGCTGCGCGCGTTCTAGGCTCTGGAGTTGCGCCGCTGCGGGACCTGTCACGAGGAAGTGCCCTGACTGCGGAGGATACGCCATTCGGATCGCATCCATTTGTTCTTGCGTCCGAATGAATGCCGCGACGTCTTCGTGGTCAGTGCAGGCGACGCGTCGCGAGGGCATTCGGGCCATGGGGTCGCTCGGGTTGAACTCAATGCGAGTATCGGCAACGAAAAGCACCTTCGCCTCGCCGTAGCGGTCGGGAGTAATGCAGACCAGCCCAACGTCGGTGCGTAGAACGGCGTGACCAACGAATTCGACCAGGACTCGCGGCCAAACATGAATCTTCCAGCCGACGGCTGCACTACCGCGGCCAGCGGAAGCCGCAGCGAGCACGTTGAAGATGCACTTGTTGACCTTGGCGGACGGATCCGGGGAGATGTCGATGAATCGAGGATGGTCGGCGAGTCCAATGCGCACACAGGCCCGTTGTATCTCAGGCGTCACTTCGGAGGGCAGTTGAGTCAGTACCTTTCCCATGACGTCTAAGTGCGGGGAGGAATCGGCGCTGTCCACACGTCGAGACGCTTAGCTGACACCCTGCTTGAGATTGCGGTCTTCCGCGATGAATGCATCCTGGCACCGTTTCGCGAGTTTGCCGACAACGATCGAAGAAAGCGTGAAGAACGGGCTCGCGCGAACGACGCTCACAGCCGCGAAGATCTGGGACAGCGAGATCGCGGTGTTTTGCCCGGGATCAGCGAGGCCCTGATTGGTAGATCCTGCAGGCATCGGTCTGACGAGGCGAAAGCCGCCAGCGAATCCTGCCAGACCGTGAGAGCCCGCGTGGACGCTACTGCTGGACCAGGAATAGTAAGGCCGGAAGCGGTCCAGCTTCACGTGACGCTCGAGATCGACGAACTTGGGTCGCGGCTTGTTCAGGGCCGCCGCAGCCCAGCCATATTCTTCGGCGAACCCCGCCCCGTGGGAAGCGACGACCGTCTTATACGCATCGTGGACAGCCGTCCGTTCTGCTTCGGTGGGCGGTTGGTGACCTAGCGTCTGTGCGTACTTCTCGTGTGTTAGCATCAGCTTGTACCGCTTCACGATATCATGGTCCAGGTACGACCGAGCTACGGTTTCGCCTTCCTGCGCCATGAAGAGGGCAATAACAGCGATTTCATGAAGGGTCCTCCACCGTGCAAAGGCACCGTCGGGGAGGCCGGACCGGAGCAGGGCCTCGATCTCGCACGCTACACGGCACGACCGGCCGTGTAGTTGAAGAAGCGCCTTGAAGAGCGCTGAGTCTCTGACAGAATCGTCGACGATTCCGGTCGCGTAGTACTCCTCGCCGTACTCAGTGTACACCGCGCAGAGATGGCCAAAGGCGTCGAAGCTATGGGCCCACGTTCGAGCGAGGCGGCGTTCGAAACCGCGTCGCGCAGACTGGCGGCGTCGCATCACGACGGCTGAAACTTTGACCATATTTGCGACGATGTCGTCCGCGGCACTCGCCATTGCCGCTACGGTCGCGTGCACAAGCGGCTCGTCGTCGAGGTCCGTGTCAGTGCCTTCGAGACGCTTCGCGATCACCGAAAGCAGGGTATCGCCAAACTGTCGATCGAACTCAGCTGTTGTTCGCGGCGAGCGTTTTCTGGGTGCTCGGGGCACGGTGAGGTCTCTCGTCGGGATAAGTGTCTTCTGCGGACTAAGCGAAACGGCAGGGAATCGGGCCGCTAGTAGCTCCAGATCTCGCCCTCTCGCACTCGCTCGTCCATCTCGTCGGCCACTGCTCGCGCGAGTGGATGATTTTGCAAGATCAGGCGCAACGTTCTAACAGCATCGTAGGCGCGCACGAAGAGCTTCCGCTGTGTCTCGAAGAACGCTGCGTCGTAGGCGTCCGGGTTGATCGCGTGAGCGGGTTTTTGGCGCAGCCGCCGAATCTCGCGAAACGTGCTCAGCATGTCGTCGAGCGGCGCGGGATCTGGGGTGCGGAACTTCAAGCGCAGCCACTCGTCGAGCATCTTGAGCGTGCCACGGGGCGTTACTATCACCTTGCCGTCACCTCGCACCCGTTCGTCTTCACGTGCGATCGTGACGGGGAAGAAGGCTTTGTCTATGTTCTCCGATATGAGCTTGTCGAGGATGTGGACGAACTCGTTAAACTCAGCCAGGGTTGGACGAATCAGGAGGGCCAACTCTCGCGGAGGCTCCGCGGGTACGTCGTGGAACATTCGCGGCCATCCAATCGCCTCGCACATCGCGTTGACCGTGCGCAGCTCTTCGAGAAACGCATCGCGCAGCGACGCCTTGAGCTCCCAGTCGCCCATGATGGCTGCACGCCAGAAATCTGGGTGTAGCTTGTAGTCCCCTTCGACCTCGTGCGTAGCCCAGAGCTGTTGGTGCTCGGGCGTGAGGTGGTCGAGGTCCGTGAGAAATACGGCGACGGCCCGACGAAGATCAGTGGCGTAGCTATAGCCAAAGTTCTGGATCAAAACTTTGTGCTTCTCGGGGAACGCTGGGTCGAGATACGCATCATCGCTGATGGAGAGCGTGGCTTGGACATCGTTGGTCCAGAGACGATATCGAGGGTCTCTCCTGTAATAATCGATCACCGCGAGGTCGAATGACGCGAATTCCAACTGCGGCGCACCGAGTGCCAGGCGAAGCGAGAACGGGCGGCCTGTGTAGTTGTTTCGATCGACTGTCGACTCGAGCGTGGTCGCCGTTGGATAGATCACAAATTGATCAGTCCTGGCCGCGTTGAGATTGGCCAGCTGGCGTTCGATAGGCGAATCGGCGAGTGCACGGATGTGAGGATTGACGTGCGTGTCGCCAAAATTCACGCTAAGGACGCCCCGTTCGATCAGCGGGCGGAGCAGCCCCGTCAGCTCATCGAGCGACGCGACGCTCTTCCCCACGACCCCGTATGCGGGAAGACCGTTGAAGTCACCCGATTCGAGATAGTAGCTAGCGGTGCTGTCGACTAGCTCGTCGGACGTCATCGCGGTGGTCAGGCGGTTAGGTACTGCGATTCCGGCGCATCCATTCCAGAAGATCCAAAACGGGTGCCGGGTTGCCGTCGTCTGGAATAAGCGGTTCGTCGTCGTCTCGAATTCCCACGGCATCCGGGTCATTGCGACCGATCTGCCAGGCTTCGCGGATGTTTAGTTCCCGCTTTGTTATGCGCACGTTGGACGCCGGGCTTGGTGCTCTTTGAGCATCGTGCCATACAGCGCCAGCCAGCAGATAGCTGCCAGAACTTTCATACGAGTCAATGAAGCGCCTGAGATTGATGTCGGAATCAGGATCCATTGTGTTCGATCGAGCGACCACGATCCACTGTGAATTCGCATCCTGTGCAACGTCGGCTGGAAGGTTTGCCCCGATCACCACGCGGTAGGCGAAGGGGTTCGCCCGGTTGATTCCTCGGATGATTGTCACGCGGAGCCGCTCCTCCTTGTCAGATTCGCCCAGATCTGCTTTAAAGCCAGCCATGATTTGTCGCGCCGCTTCGGCATTCTTAAAAATTGGTGCTAAGACCGGCGGCAGGTTCGCTTGGGGTACCACAAGGAACATTGTGCCCGACCATCCAGCTCGCTCCCAAAGCGGCATGCGAATGAGCGATACGGTAGCGATTTTCGAGTGGACAGTGCGCTCAGGATCGCGAAGTTCTTCGGGCGCCTCTCCTTCAGCATTCTTCGGCCGTGACGCCCGACGTGCAGCTTTTTCCGCGCGCGCGCGCCGAGCCCCGGCATCCCACTCTTCCTCACGCGCCAGTGAGTACTCCTCATCAGTCGCGGTCAGCCACGCTGACAGTGCTGTTTTCGGCTCGTGGCCCAGAATGTTCCCGATTGTAATGAAGCTCGTCGTGAAGTCGATGGAGCGCTCGAGCGCATGACCATCGTCGAATAAAGCGGCAAGACGAGCCTCAGCATCGTCGCCCCAGAAGTACACGTGCGCGAGGATCTGAGCCATGGCTTCGAACATCCTACGCTTCAAGGCCGAGTGCTCATCCGGCGAGAGCTTGTGCGGATGAAACTTTGCGCAGCGCACATCGAGCTGATATCGACCATCGTGCTCCGAGATTTCAAATCCGAACGGCTGTTCTGCGAACTCGCTGGCTCGAATGTCGATAGTAAGCGTCGGCTCATGTGCGACTAGCCGCTCTATTGATCCTGTTGACAGCAACGCTTCAAGTGCAGCCAACATAGATTCGCCGAGTTCGATGCACGGCGATGCGTTTTGGGAGGTTACGGTGAACTGACATCCGAGTATCCGGGATCTCAGTGTCACCGTGCGCGTGTCCCAAGGATCGGCAGATTCTGGAAGCTCGTCGGCCGCAGGTTGATCCCGCCATTTAGTGAAGTACTCAGCAATGGTGCCATCAGCAGTAGCGGCTTCTAAGAACTCTTTCGGAAGCGCATCGTCACGCCCCAAAGCGTACAGCAGTGCGGGGGCGGCATTGTAGAGCTCAAGTCGGTCAAGGACGGACGGTAGGCGCGTCAGCCTGCGCAGAGTCCAGACATCTGATTTCAAGAAGAGCATTCCAACAATTGCATCGAAAGCAACCTCTCCTCGCGATGTTGCGTCTGCGCTGAAGCCCTTGGCCGCAAGTATTTCAGCGAACGTCGCGTCAACCTCATGCCAAGCGAGGATGTGCGGAATCCGACCGAGCCGAAGTTCGATCCACTTCAATCGGTTGTAGCAGACCCGCTGAGCAGGCGAGACCGTTTCATGTGACCAGAATTCGTTCGTTGCAATTGATGCGGCGACGAGCAGGGTCCCGCGCGCAGCCCATAGCAGCCCGACTTGCTCATAGGCGCCGGCGCAGAGGTACAGAGCCCGAATCAAGTCGCCTCGGCTCTCGTGCGCCGCCAGACGCCTCAGTGCCCGTCCGAAGGTTAGAATCGCTGTATACGGCTTGCCGGCATCGAGTTGTTGGGCGCCTCTGCCCAAAAGTGCTCTAGCTGCGGCGATATCACCCGTGTGGCGCGAAGTTGTCTCAACTACCGTCTCGAATAGCGTCTCGTATGCGGCGCTTTCCCCGAAGATGTTTCCGAGCTCCGCAACGATCTCGGCGAGTGGCTCCAATGGATAACCGACGAGGCCTTCAGCTTTGCGGACAACATCCGTGAGTTCGCGCAGAATCGGATCTGCGCGATCCGAAGGCGAGGTAAGAAGGCGGACCTTAAGGAGGAATGTCCGGGCCTGAAGCGCTGTGCTCGGCCGCTCGGTCTCTTTCGTTAGCCGAGTGAGCGACTCCGTCAAAACCGTCGTGTGCTGCTCCATCTGCGCGTCATTGTCGCTAAGCGCGCTTCGATCGACGGCATTGCGCAGGGACATCCAAAGCGTCGTCAGCCGCTCAAGCTCCTGGGCGTTGCGGCTGTCTTTCGCGAGGTCCTCGACCTCCCGATACATGCTCACGAACTGCGCATAGTCCTCATACCAGAAGAAAGCTGTCCACGCGTGTTGGTAGATGCTTTCGAGTAGCTGGCGGTGCGTACCGTGCTCTTTCGCGATCCTGATCGCCCTCGATAGGCGCCCCTCGACTTCACTACGTGGCCTTTCGAGGCCGCGTGCGAGCATTGCAGCCTGGATGCAATCATCGACGAGCTGAAATGACGAACCGCCTTCCCTGAGCGCGAGTTGTATTCGCGCTTCTGTGTCCTCTAAGTCCTGCTCGCGCTGGGTGTCGAGTGGGCCACGACGAACCTCATGTAGAATTGATGGCGACATACCCAACGCATCGACCGCAAGCTCCTCGTGATGATGGTCGAATACGCGGTCGCAAATCCAAGTTCGGTCGAGAATGCGAACATCGATCTTGTGTTTCTTCTGAAGCTGATCTTCAATTGCAGCGCGTGCCTTATCTGGCACGAACCGGTTCGTAATGAAGTAAGCGGTGGTGTAACCGCGGCCTGTGGCGGCGATCTTCGCTACGTCGGACCGTACCTTAGGTCGCCACGTCTTCTTGGCGCTGAAGGCGAATGCCCAGCGCTCCTCAGCCGCTACACGACCTACACCGAAGTACCAGCCGAGAGCGAGTGTATCAGCGACGGGATAGGTCTCCGAATCGACCTTGCTGTCTCCACCTCCAGTCGGACCGGTATGCGGCAGCAGATTCGGGCAGATCTCTCGTTCCGCAAGCCGGCGCGCAAAGTTTTCAAAGAGAGTTTCTTCGCCACGGTTCGTCAGAGTCTCGAGATGGTACTCAAGCATCGATCGATCGAGAGCAGAACGCTCGACGACCACCGAGTCCGAGAAACGCTCGGGCCGCCGCCTGCGCAAGAATGCGTTCGGCGAAGGCTCGTCGGTAGCTACTCGGGAGGCCGGAGTCCCTAGGGAAGGTCTGAACTAAGAGTGTTTGTGAATGGTTTTCGTGAATGAGCGGTCAGCCAGCGGGTGTGAGCGCGGCTGACCGTGGTTCTGGTGCCTGCCGGTTCGTTCGGCGCTACGCGCCGTCGATCGCGACGTTAACG